>NZ_JBEFRW010000040.1:0-1497 GCF_053483195.1 Mycolicibacterium sp. XJ2546
GGTGCGCTGATATGTAGTTCGTTTTGTCAAGTGGGTAGGGGGAAGCGGCGCCCCTGGACCGTCGTCGGGGGACGCCGCTTCCGGTGCCGAATGATGTGTGGTTGGTGAGCGTGTCTGATTCGACGCGTTGTCTACTCTGAAATGCGCGGGTTGGTTACCAGCAGGACGGACTGTTCGGCGGGAGCTGCTTCGCGGGTCTAACATCGAGCGTAATCGTCTGCGGTGCAGTGTGATTGCTCATAGCGCACTCGCGGGTTTACTCCCAGACGCTGTCACTACCACGGTTCATTCGGACAGTTGTGTGACCGCCCTTCAGGTATCGAGGACGGCCAGTGACCAGCACCAGCCGGCGAGTTCTCGAGCGATCGCAGCGTTGGCCACCGCGCGCTGTTTGTTGCGGGCATCGAAGTGTTGCCAGCGGGCGTGTAGACGGCGGTTGGCCTGCTGTCCGCGGGCGCGTGCTGCGGGGCTGGCAGCATCCCAGCGCCGACGCAGCGGTGCGCTGAGCCGATAGGGCTTGCGGTGATGCCAGGCCGCTTCGATTAATAGCCGGCGGGCGTGCCCGTTTCCGGTCTTGGTGATCGAACCCTGGGATCGGGAGGTCCCCGTGGAGTGTTCGGTGGGCACCAAGCCTAGGTAAGCGCCGATCGAGCGTCCGTTCAGCCGGCTCCAGTCGCCGATTTCGACGGCCAGTCCCAAGGCGGTCAGGGTGGAGACCCCGCGCAGACACCCCAGCCGGCGCACGACGGGGGTGTACTCGCTGTCGGCGGCGATCTCGGCGATCACGACGTCAAGGCGGTTGCGGCGATCTAGGGTGGCCAGCATCGTATCCAAGGCCGTGTCATAGGCGATTTGCAGCGACACCGCCCCGAAGCGCTGCGCGGCCAGCCAGGCGTGGTGCTTAGCTGTCCAGGTCGCGCCACCGAAGTACACGATTCCTTGTCGCAGCAGCAGTTTGGATACTCGGTGACGGGCACTCATCAGATCCCCGCGGCAATCCTCGCGGGCCCGCACCAGATCTCGGGCGGCTTCCTGCTCGGCGGTGGGCACGTGGACCTGCACGATCTGTCCCAAATGCAGCAGACGTGCAAGATGCGCAGCGTCGCGCGCATCGGTCTTGATCCGATCCCCACTCGGGCGCTGCAGCTTCGATGGTGCCGCCACCCGACAGTCAATCCCAGCCGCCGTCAACGCCCGTGCCAAACCGAACCCTGTCGGACCGGCCTCATAGGTCACCGCCACCGGCGCAGGCAACGAGCCGACCCATTCCAGTACTTCACGGTGATCCGGGCACAACCGCCGCTGAAACACCTCACCGGTGTCGCCGTCCAAGCCACACGCCACGATCGATCGTGCGTGCACATCAAAACCAACACTCGTACGCTGAACCTTCACTGGGGCCTCCCACATCTTGTGGCTCTACCGGCCAGGACCCGTTTCCTGATCGGCAACCCACGTTCACATGTGAGCGAGGCCCCAGCCCCCCATACCGTCTAA
>NZ_JBEFRW010000041.1:0-1479 GCF_053483195.1 Mycolicibacterium sp. XJ2546
GACAGAGTCCAGTGGTGTGGTGGACTTCGGATCGGCGTGGGTGCACGCGTAGTGATCAACGAGTCGGGGTGAATGCTAGGCGATTTGGCGTTGTTCGGCGAGTGCTTTAGTGGCGGGTTCGGCGGCGGCCTGTTTGGCGGCGATGACTTTGCGCAGCTCGACCATCGAGATGTCGGAGAGGTAGCGGCGGGTGACTTGCCATTCGTCGTGGGCTTCGATGACCACGGCGGTCGCCAGTCGCAGGAACGCGGCGGGGTTGGGGAAGATCTCCACGACATCGGCGCGGCGTTTGATTTCTTTATTGAGCCGTTCGATGGGGTTGTTCGACCAGATCTTTTGCCAGTGCGCCCGCGGGAACGCGGTGAACGCCAACACATCGGTTTTGGCCTCATCCATCATCGTCGAGATTTTCGGAAAGCTCGCCGAGAGGGTGTCGGCGACCTGATCCCATTGGGCGTCGACCTCGGCGGGATCGGTGTGGGCGAAGATCGTCTTGACCGCCGCCGTGACCGCCGGGGCATGTTTGGCCGCGACCGCGCCGTGCAGGTTGCGCATGAAATGCACCCGGCAGCGTTGCCACGATGATCCGGCGAACTGCTGTGCTACGGCGGCTTTTAGGCCCGCGTGGGCATCAGAGATCACCAGATGCACCCCGGCCAGCCCGCGCGCTTTGAGCGAGCCCAAAAACTCGCGCCAGAACTCGAAGGATTCACTGTCACCCACGGCAGTCCCGAGTACTTCACGGGTGCCGTCGATGGACACCCCGGTGGCCACGATCAGCGCTTGGGACACCACATGGGCCCCGACGCGGACCTTGCAGAACGTGGCATCGCAGAACACGTAGGGGAATTGGGTGTGGGTCAGACTGCGGGTGCGAAACGCCTCGATCTCTTTGTCGAGGCCGGCGCAGATACGCGAAACCTCGGACTTGGAGACCCCCGAGCCGACGCCGAGGGCGGCGACCAGGTCATCGACGTGGCGGGTGGAGACCCCGTGGACGTAGGCCTCCATGATCACCGCGTGCAGCGCTTTGTCGATGCGGCGGCGCCGCTCGAGCAGCGAGGGGAAGAACGAGCCGGCGCGCAGCTTGGGGATCTTGACCTCGATGTCCCCGGATGTCGTCGACACCGTCTTGGCCCGATGCCCATTGCGGTGTGTGTTGCGTTGCTCGCTGCGTTGATAGCGGCCGGCGCCGATCGCCTCAGCTGCCTCGGCTTCGATCAACGCCTGAAGTCCAGCACGGATCAACTCGGCGAACACCGCGCCCGCGTCCGCGGACTTGAGCGCATCGAGCTGGGCGAGCAAGGCAGAATGGTCCTGGGTCATCGCGTGGTGCGTCCTTTACTTGAGTCACTTTGGTCGGTAACTCAATGACCACTACGCGATGCCCCACTTCAAGAGGCTCAACGACACACCTCAAGGTCGGTCCCAGCCCGGTCGCCTCACGCCCGAAACCCCACCACCCCAGGGGACTTACCC
>NZ_JBEFRW010000042.1:0-1451 GCF_053483195.1 Mycolicibacterium sp. XJ2546
TGACGGCCATGGCGGCAACCACGATGCTCAGGTGGGCCTCGATGGAATCGCGCAGGTGGTGATAGATCGGGCGGGCTTGCAGGTCGTGTTTGGACATTCGGAAGCTCTTTTCGATGTGCCAGAGCTGGTGGTAGGCGTCGATGACGAATGTCGAGGAGGCGCTGGTCAGGTTGGTGGTGTAGCCCTTCCAGCCGGCCAGCGCGCGGGTTTTGGCCTCCAGTGTGCGGTTGATCGTCTTGGTGGCGCCGGTGAGCTGGATGTAGCGGTTGCGTTTGACTGGGGCGTGCCCGTCGACGGCGCGTTCGGCTTTGCGGACTTGTTCGTCGATCCCGCGCAGCGTGCGGCGGGCCCGTTCGTGGCGGTACTGGTAGTAGATGACCCGATCCGGGATGCCGCGGCTCTTCTCCGCACTGGTGGCCGGCCACGGCTGGGCCAGGATTAGCCCATCGGGAATCGCTTCACCGGCATGGTTGTCGCGCCATTCGCGCACCACGTCAGGCAGGTAGGGGATGCGTGTGCCCAGGATGAACGACAGCCCAGCGGCTTTGATCGCGACTTGGTTGGACTCGGAGATCATGCCAGCATCGGCGACAACGGTGACATCCGACAACTGGTGAGCGGCCTTGAAGGCGTTGATGACCGGCAGCATGGTGGCGGTCTCGGCCTTGTTGCCCTCGAAGGCCTGCACGGTCAGCGGGAAGCCAGCGGCATCAGTCAACAGTCCCAGGGTGATTTGCGGTTCCAGCCGGCGCTCCTTGGAAAAGCCTGGCTCGCGGAACCCGTCACCGGCATCGGTTTCGAAGTACAGCGTGGACACGTCGAACAACACCAGCGAGGCCGGTCCCAACCCGGCGCGTCGAGCACTGGCAGCAGCCAATGCTTGGCGCCACTGCGGTTGAGCATAGCCGGGCAAGCGACGCTTGACGGTGGCATACGAGGCAGGCTCTACCCCGACTTCGGTGAGCACTCGTGCGGCGTCGATCTTGCTGCTGGGTTCAATGATCCGGGCGAGTACCAGATCACGAAACACACTGTCGCCCTTGGTTGCCGATTCGAGCCCCAAGATCCGGTAGGCGGCGCACAACGCATCCCACAGATGTGTCATCCGGGTGGAGGTGATCGGCAGCGGCTCCGAACCAGCCGGTGCGGTCACGTCGAGATCGAGCACGGCCTGGTTGGCCGCCAACCGCTCCGCCGCGGCCGCCTTCAACGCGGCCAACTCGGCCTCGTCATGCGCCGAGCCCAGATGCTCGATCGAGCGCGAACCGCGCCGGTTGGACCACACGATCTGCACCGCGGTCGCCCCCGAGGCGGTCTTCACGGTGCGCACGTAGGCCACCCCGGCAGCCTACGGCTCGGATTTAGTGCACAAATTCTCACTGGGCCGACCCGAAAATTGCAGGTCAGAAACCCGCGCTCGCCATCAACCCGGAAACGTGAGCCAAGTCAGG
>NZ_JBEFRW010000043.1:0-1449 GCF_053483195.1 Mycolicibacterium sp. XJ2546
TAGGCACTAATTTGGGCCAGTAGGCTCGCGGGATGGTCTGGATTCGGCGAGTGCGCACCGCCTCGGGCGCGACTGCGGTCCAGATCGCCGAATCCGTCGATGGCCGCCGGCGGATCATCCGCCATGTGGGCTCTGCGCGTGATGACGCCGAGCTGGGTCTGCTCATCGAGGAGGCCCGCCGGCTGTTGGCCGATGACACCCAGGGCGAGTTGGATCTGGGGATTACCCCGAAAGCCGTTCGAGCCCATATGGTTCCACCGCAAGCCGGCATGTTGTTCACCGGCGATGCCGGTCAATCTTCAGCGCGGGAGTTGGTGGCGCGGCCACGGGTGCTCAAGAGCTGTAGTGGGTTGCTCTATGACGTCCTGGCGCAGGTGTATGCCAGCTTGGGGTTCGACGACGCGGTGGGCGATGAAGTCTTCCGGGACCTGGTGATCGCCCGGGTGGTGGAGCCGACCAGTCTGCTCGATGTCGATCGGGTGCTGGCCGAGCTGGGCCGCACCTCGGCGTCGTTGTCGACCCGCAAACGCACGCTGCGCCGGGCCCGCGCCGGTGGCTACCGCGACCAGATCGCCGCAGCGTGTTTCGCCCACGCCCGCACCGCCGGTGATGTCAGCCTGGTGCTCTACGACGTCACCACGCTCTACTTCGAGGCCGACAAGGAAGACGACCTGCGCCGCGTCGGCTACTCCAAAGAACGCCGGGTGGACCCGCAGATCGTGGTCGGGCTGCTGGTCGACCGGGGCGGATTCCCCTTAGAGATTGGCTGTTTTGAAGGCAACAAGGCCGAGACACTGACGATCGTGCCGATCGTCAAAGCGTTCCAGGCCCGCCACGGCATCACCGACATGGTCGTCGTCGCCGATGCCGGCATGCTCGCCAGCGGAAATCTGCGCGAGCTCGACGAGGCAGGGTTGCGGTTCATCGTCGGATCCAGGGTTACCAAAGCGCCCAATGATCTGGCATCGCACTTCCATTGGCACGGTGATTTCTTCACTGATGGCCAGATGATCGACACCATCACCCCACGCGATCAACGCGGCACCGCCACCAAGACCAGCGACCCCAAGCGCAAAGCCGAGCCCGTCTGGAATCCGGCCACCCATACCAAGTCGTGGCGGGCGGTGTGGGCGTACTCGACCAAACGCGCGGTGCGCGACACCAAGACGCTCAACTTGCAGGAGAACAAGGCCCGCGCCGTCGTCGCCGGCGAGAAGGCCGCGCGGGTACCGCGGTTCATCAAGAACCGCAACGGTTCCCAAGAATTTGACGAGGCATCGTTGCAACGGGCCCGTCGCCTGGTCGGACTCAAGGGCTACGTCACCAACATCGACGCCGCACTGATGCCCGCGACCGAAGTGATCGCCAGCTACCACGACCTCTGGCACGTCGAGGCGTCCTTCCGGATGTCCAAGTCCGATCTCGCCGCCCGACCCATGTTCGCCCGCA
>NZ_JBEFRW010000044.1:0-1424 GCF_053483195.1 Mycolicibacterium sp. XJ2546
GGCTCTTCGCAGTTGAGGGTGTAGAGCAGGTCGGCGCGTCGTTGCCGGGGTAGGGGTCGAGGTCTTCCGATGATGGGAGTTCTCACACCGCCCAGCTGGAAGACCTCGACGTGCCTGACGCTACCTTCGCGTGTCCCGATCTGACCACGTTCTGCCGCCTCGATGAGCTCGGGCTGGAGGTGACCGGGCAACGCCTACGCCCCGACCGGGCCGTGCTGGCCTGCCGGATCACCGACGACGACTCATGGTGTCGCCGTTGCGGCGAACAAGGCGCCCCGCGCGACAGCGTCACCCGCGAGCTTGCGCACGAACCGTTCGGATGGCGACCCACCACGCTGCTGGTCACCGTGCGCCGCTACCGGTGTGCGGGCTGTGCGCATGTGTGGCGCCAAGACACCAGCAAGGCGGCCCAACCGCGGGCCAAGCTGTCGCGGCGCGCTCTGCAGTGGGCGCTGGAAGCCCTTGTCTGCCAGCACCTGAGCGTGGCACGGGTCGCCGAAGCACTGGCGGTGTCGTGGAACACCGCCAACAACGCGGTGCTGGCCGAAGGCCAGCGGGTACTGATCGCTGATCCGACCCGCTTCGACGGTGTGGCGGTGATCGGGGTCGACGAGCACGTGTGGCGTCACACCCGCCGTGGCGACAAGTACGTCACCGTCATCATCGACCTCACCCCGGTGCGCGACAAGACTGGTCCTGCCAGGCTCTTGGACATGGTTGAGGGCCGCTCGAAACGGGCCTTCCAGGACTGGCTGGCTGAGCGGCCACAAGACTGGCGTGATCGGGTCGAAGTTGTTGCTATGGATGGATTTTCCGGGTTCAAGACCGCCAGCACCGAGGAGCTGCCCGACGCGGTAGCGGTGATGGACCCCTTCCATGTGGTCCGGCTGGCCGGCAACGCCCTCGATGAGTGCCGACGCCGCGTGCAGCTGGCCACCTGCGGGCACCGCGGCCGCAAAACCGACCCGCTCTACCGGTCACGGCGCACCCTGCAGACCGGGGCCGATCTGCTCACCGACAAACAGAAGGCACGCCTGGCCGCCTTATTCAGCGTCGATGCCCATGCCGAGGTCGAAGCTACTTGGACGATCTATCAGCGCACCGTGGCCGCCTACAGAGAACCCGACCGCAAAAAGGGCCGCACCATGATGGCCGCGCTGATCGCTACGCTCAGCGCCGGCGTTCCCAAGCCCCTGCAGGAACTGATCACCCTCGGACGGACACTGAAGAAACGAGCCGTCGACGTCCTGGCCTACTTCGACCGCCCCGGGACCTCCAACGGCCCGACCGAGGCGATCAACGGCCGCCTCGAGCACCTCCGCGGATCCGCCCTCGGATTCCGCAACCTCACCAACTACATCGCCAGATCGCTACTGGAAACCGGCGGATTCAGACCCCGACTACACCCTCGATCATGAAGAGCC
>NZ_JBEFRW010000045.1:0-1314 GCF_053483195.1 Mycolicibacterium sp. XJ2546
GCGCGGGCGCCGGGGCTGTTGGTCAGGGCACAGAAGGCCCATTGGTCGATCGCGTCGTAGAGGCGACGGTTGCGGACGTGACGGGCCAGCACGGCACGTTTCTTGCCCGACGCGATGGTCAACGGTGAGGTTCCGGCGTAGTTTTTGCGAGACTTGGCGGTGGTGTATCGGTTCGGGTCATCCCCGAACTCACCGAGCACCCGGGCGCCGAGGATGACACCAAGTCCTGGCAGGGAGAGGTAGATGTCGGCGTCCGGGTGTGTCTCAAAATGTGTCGCCAGCTCAGCTTCGAGATCGGCGATCTGGTGGTTCAACTCGGTGATGATCCCGACCGCGGCGCGGGTGGTGGCCCCGAACGCGGCAGTGACCGCGGCCGGGGCGGCGAGTTGCTCGACGCGTAACGCCGCCTGAATCTCGAGGGCCTTGGCGTCGAGGTTGCGTTGTCGCCCAGCAGCTTTGAGTGCCGATCGGATCTTGGAGACACTCAGTCGAGCGGCGTCGGCCGCGGTGGGGGCGCGACCCAGGATGGCCAGCGCGTCACGGCCGGAAAGATCGTCGAAGGCCTCCAACGCCGCAGGGTAGTACTCCCGCAACGCACTGCGCAGCGCGTTGGTGTTCCGGTTACGGCTCCAGATCAAGTTCTGATGCGCCCGCGCCAGGACCTTGATCGCCTCGACGTCCGGGGTGTCCCCGGCGATCGGGCGGTGGTTGTGCCGGTCAGTGCGCACCAGATCGGCGAGCAGTTTGGCATCGGCGGCATCAGATTTCGCGCCCGAGACCTGGTGGCGGTCGCGGTAGCGGGCCACCGCGAGCGGATTGACGGCGAACACCTCGTAGCCTGCCGCGGCGAGCGCTTCGACCCACAGCCCGCGGTCGGTTTCGATACCGATCACCACCTGGGTGGGTTCCTCGGCGTGGGCGGCCACCAGTTCGTGAAACCCGCGAATGCCGGCGAGCCCCTCCGGGAGCCGACGCGAGGCCAGCCTGGCACCGTCGGAGTCCATCACATGGACGTCGTGATGGTCCTCGGCCCAGTCGTCTCCAACGAATATCATCCAAATCACCTCCTGCTCGGTATGGGTGAAACCTGTTCGAGCCGAAGGACACCCGGCGGCAACCTAATGGATCAGTGCTCGAAGCACGACACCCCATCAGCGCTATAGGCGGCCTCACCAACCGGTCGGGGCACGATCTAGCGGTAGGAATCGACGATCATTCCAGGCCCTCACAGTGCTCACCGGCCAGCGGCTCGATAATCAGCTTCGCCCGAACCGACCACTACCGGTCGAAGGCTCGCTGATCGGTTCCCATTAG
>NZ_JBEFRW010000046.1:0-1290 GCF_053483195.1 Mycolicibacterium sp. XJ2546
TGGCGTGTTCCCCTTGATTGAGTCCAACCAGTTTTAGAGTCCTGTGGCCCGATGTCGGGCTGGAAGGGACGATGGAACACATGGCTGGTCGGAAGCGGAATTCCGCGGAGGACATCGTGCGCAAGCTGCGCAGGGCGGATGAGCTGGCCGCTGAGGGCAAGACCGGCGAGGAGATCGCTGCCGAGCTGCAGGTCTCGCCGGCCACGCTGTACAACTGGCGGCGCACCTACGGCGGCATGGACACCGACGCCGCCAAGGAGCTCAAGGGCCTGCGCGAGCAGAACGCCCGCCTCAAGCGGCTGCTGGCCGAAGCCGAGTTGGAGAAAGACGCCTTGCGGGAGGTCGCCAAGGGAAAATTCTGAGCCCAGCTGCCAAGCGCCGCGCCGTGGACATGCTCAAAGAGACGCTGAGTATGTCGGAACGGTTGGCGTGCAAAGCCGTTGGGCTGGCTCGCTCCACCTACCGCCGCCTGCCGTTGGCGCAGACCCCAACCGACCCGGACGCCGAAATGAGGGCCTGGCTGCGCGCCTACGCCACCAAACACCCGTGCCATGGGTTCCGGCGTGCCTGGGCGGCGTTGCGCTACGACGAGCGCCGTGAGGTCAACAAGAAGAAGATCCACCGGCTGTGGCGCGAAGAGGGTCTGCAGGTGCGCGTGCACAGCCCGCGCAAGCGGGCCGGGGTGTCGTCGGTGCCGCCGGTCGTCGCCGATGCGCCGAAGGTGGTGTGGGCGATCGACTTCCAGTTCGACTCCACCATCGACGGTAAGGCCATCAAGATCGCCTCGATGATCGACGAGCACACCCGCGAGTCGCTGCTGAACCTGGTGGAGCGCTCCATCACCGGCGAGCACCTGGTCGAGGAACTGAAGGACGTGTTCGCCGCCCACGGCGGCCCGCCGAAGGTGTTGCGGCTCGACAATGGCCCGGAAATGGTTTCTCAAGCGCTGCAACGGTTCTGCGAGAACAAGACCGGGATGGTCTACATCCCGCCGGGCTGCCCGTGGGACAACGGCTACATCGAATCGTTCAACAACAGACTCAGGAAGGAGTGCCTCAACCGCAACTACTGGAACACCCTGTTCGAGGCCCGCGTGGTCATCAGGGACTTCAAGACCGAGCACAATCACCGACACCGCCACTCGGCCCCTGGGCTACCGCACGCCGGCCGAGTACGCTGCCGCCTGCAGGTGCACCCACACCCCGGTGGCCTGCAGCATCAACTGAGAACGGATCAAACCAACCCGAACTCTAGAACCGGGCGGACTCAGTAACGGGGACTCGCCAGTCA
>NZ_JBEFRW010000047.1:0-1161 GCF_053483195.1 Mycolicibacterium sp. XJ2546
CTGGCATGATCGAACGTATGTTCGCTTCGGAGTTGCGGTCGGCCGAGGAGGCCGCGCTGATCGCCGAGATCCAAGCGTGCACCCATGTTGAGGCGATGACCGCGGCGCGGCGGTTGGCTGCGATCGGGGAGTTGGCGGCGCGCGCTGATGCGCCCGAGCTCGATGAATGCCAGCAGTGGGTGGTGGATCTGTGGGCGTGTGCGGCCGCCGAGATAGCCGCTGCGATGGGCATCAGCCACCGCAAGGCCTCCGGGCAGATGCGGATCGGACTGGCGCTGCGCGAGCGCCTACCCAAGCTGGCGGCCCGATTCAGTGCCGGGGAGATCAGCGCCAAGCTGGTGGCGACGATCAGCTGGCGCACCCACCTGGTGGTGGATGCCGAGCTGATGGCCCGCATCGATGACGCGGTCGCCGAGCGCGCGGTGAGCTGGGGCGCACTGTCGGAGGAGCGCCTGGAGTTGGCCATCGACGCGATCGTGGAAACCCATGACCCCGATGCCCGGCGGCGTTTTCATGAGGCCGCGCGCAAGTGTGATGTGCGGTTCGGCAAGCCCGATGATGAGACCGGCACCGCGTCGTTGTGGGGGCGGTTGTCGGCCATCGATGCCGAACTGCTCGACAAGCGCATCACCAAGATGATCGCCGGGGTGTGTGAGGCCGATCCGCGTACCAAAGGTCAACGCCGCGCCGCCGCCCTGGGCGCCATCGCCGCCGGAGCCGATCAGCTGGCCTGCCACTGCGGCCAGGCCCAATGCCCCCGCGCCGGCGCCGCTGACCCGCGCGCCGCGGCCTTCGTCATCCACGCCATCACCGACACCACCCCCACCCCGACCTCCTCGACGGCCAACCTGTCCCGACCCACCAACACCCCCGCCGACGCCGAGACCGTCCCTCCTGTCGAACCCGAGATCGAGACCGAGGCCGAGATCGCGATCACCGCCAATGCCGAGGCCGGATCATCGGCGCCCGAGCAGCCATCGCCGCCGGAGTCGTCGCCGCCGGCATCTGACCCGCCAAACGTGTGGGCGGCCAAGCCCAAGCCGCAATCACCGATGGCATTGATCGTCGGGGGTGGGCTGATTCCGCCGGCGTTGCTGGCCGAGCTGATCGACAACGGCGCCACCGTGCGCCCGGTGTATCGGCCCTACGACATCACCGATC
>NZ_JBEFRW010000048.1:0-1039 GCF_053483195.1 Mycolicibacterium sp. XJ2546
GGGTTGCCGCGGGTGCGTGATTTGTCGGGGCCGATGGCGGCTGTGGGTGGGTTGTTTGCGATGTCGGCTGATGCGGTGCGGTTTGTGTTTCGGCGGCCGTTTCAGTGGCGGGAGTTTTTGGAGCAGTGTTGGTTTATTGCGCGGGTGGCGTTGGCGCCGACGTTGTTGGTGGCGATTCCTTTTACGGTGTTGATTAGTTTCACGCTCAATATTTTGTTGCGGGAGTTGGGTGCGGCGGATTTGTCGGGGGCGGGTGCTGCGTTTGGTGCGGTGACGCAGGTGGGTCCGATTGTGACGGTGTTGATTGTGGCTGGGGCGGGGTCGACGGCGATTTGTGCGGATTTGGGGTCGCGCACGATTCGTGAGGAGATCGACGCGATGGAGGTTTTGGGGATTGATCCGGTGCAGCGGTTGGTGACGCCGCGGATGTTGGCTTCGGGTTTGGTGGCGTTGTTGCTCAATAGTTTTGTGGTGGTCATCGGGATTGTGGGTGGCTATATGTTTTCGGTGTTTATTCAGGATGTGAATCCGGGGGCGTTCGCGGCGGGGATCACGTTGTTGACCGGGGTGCCTGAGGTGATCATCTCGTGTGTGAAGGCGGCGTTGTTCGGGGTGATCGCGGGGTTGGTGGCCTGTTATCGGGGGTTGTCGATCTCTGGGGGTGGGGCTAAGGCGGTGGGTAATGCGGTCAACGAGACGGTGGTGTATGCGTTTATGGCGTTGTTTGTGATCAATGTGGTGGTGACCGCGATCGGTATTCGGATGACGACGGGATAGCGGGTCATCTGATGGGCACGATGACGATTTTGCGCAGCACGTATCCGCGGTTGACGCGGTCGGTGCGTCGTCCGGTGGATGTGTTGGGCCGTATCGGTGATCATCTGTTGTTTTATGTGCGGGCGTTGGCCGGGATTCCGCATGCCAGTGTGCATTTCCGTAAAGAGATTGTGCGGTTGATCGCTGAGATTTCGATGGGTGCGGGCACGTTGGCGATGATCGGCGGCACGGTGGCCATCGTCGGGTTTCTCACGTTGGCGGC
>NZ_JBEFRW010000049.1:0-974 GCF_053483195.1 Mycolicibacterium sp. XJ2546
TAATTTGTGTTCGGCGGTGTCCTACTTTTCCGCCCGGGTTGGGCAGTATCATTGGCGCTGGCAGGCTTAGCTTCCGGGTTCGGGATGGGTCCGGGCGTTTCCCTGTCGCTATGGACCGCCGTAACTCTATTTATTTTGTGGTGGTGTGTTATTGGTGGTGGGGCGCGGGTTTGATGCGCTGTGGATGTTGGTGTGGTTGCGAGTGTGTGTAAGTTTTCGGCCGGTTAGTGCCAGTTCCCTGCGCCCATTGCTGGGTGTGTAGGTCTGGTCTATTGATCCCGTGTTCTGCGGGGGGCCTTATCCCACTTGATGGGTGAGAAGCCTGGTCTTGGAGGGGGTTTCCCGCTTAGATGCTTTCAGCGGTTATCCTGTCCGAACGTGGCTATCCAGCGGTGCCCCTGGTGGGACAACTGGTGGACCAGAGGTTCGTCCGTCCCGGTCCTCTCGTACTAGGGACAGGTTTCCTCAAGCTTCTGACGCGCGCGGCGGATAGAGACCGAACTGTCTCACGACGTTCTAAACCCAGCTCGCGTGCCGCTTTAATGGGCGAACAGCCCAACCCTTGGGACCTGCTCCAGCCCCAGGATGCGACGAGCCGACATCGAGGTGCCAAACCATCCCGTCGATATGGACTCTTGGGGAAGATCAGCCTGTTATCCCCGGGGTACCTTTTATCCGTTGAGCGACACCCCTTCCACTCGGGGGTGCCGGATCACTAGTCCCGACTTTCGTCCCTGCTTGACATGTTCGTCTCGCAGTCAAGCTCCCTTGTGCACTTACACTCGACACCTGATTGCCATCCAGGTTGAGGGAACCTTTGGGCGCCTCCGTTACTTTTTAGGAGGCAACCGCCCCAGTTAAACTACCCGCCAGGCACTGTCCCTGAACCGGATAGACGGTTCGAGGTTAGAGGCCCAATACGATCAGAGTGGTATTTCAACAACGACTCCACAATCACTGGCGTGATTGCTTCA